>NC_021920.1 GCF_000442645.1 Corynebacterium maris DSM 45190 | reverse complement strand
ATGGGTATCTTCTCCGGTCGTCATTTCCCCCGTGACATCATTCTGTGGGCAGTGCGGTGGTACTGCCGCTACGGGGTGAGCTACCGCGATCTGGAGGAAATGATGACCGAGCGGGGCGTGCCAGTCGATTACACCACGATCTATCGGTGGGTCCAGAAATACGCCCCTGAGCTGGACAAGCACACCCGGTGGTACCGGCAGGTACCTGACTGGCAGGCTAGGTCCTGGCGGGTGGATGAGACCTATATCCGGGTCGGGGAAAGTGGTGTTATCTCTATCGGGCGATTACCGCCGGTGGCCATACCCTGGACTTTTACCTCTCCCCGAAGCGCAACGTCGCGGCCGCGAAGCGTTTCCTAGCCAAGACCCTGCGGGCAACCGTGTCGGCTGGGTTCCCCCGGGTGATCCGTACCGATAAGGCACCCGCCCTGGCGAAGGCGATTGCCGAATTGAAGGCGGATGGCATCTGTCCTCCTACGGTGGAGCACCGGCAGGTGAAATATCTGAACAACGTCGTCGAGGGAGATCATGGCCGGCTGAAACGGATCCTGGGGCCGAAAGGTGCATTTAAGAATAGGACGTCCGCCTACCGGACGTTGAAAGGGATGGAGGCGATGCACTCATTGCGGAAAGGCCAGGGCACGATGTTTGCCTACGGACAACCGAACCCGGATGCGGTGATCGTCAGCCGGGTATTCGAGACAGCCTGAGAACGCCCACACGCAGCGGCCATCAGGGAATGAGAAACTGAGTCTTCGCTGCTCTCCGCCCAACTTTGCAACAGCACCACCGCGAACCACAGCGCCTGCATCCGATGGAATCGAGCGCGCGCGTCATCGAGGCTCAGCGCGACCAACTCATCCAACCACGGCATAAGCAAACCGGCGTGATGCTCGCCTAGGCGAATGACCTGCGCAGGCTCAGTGAAGGTCTCCTTGACGAACACCGGCGCATCGAGCCGATCATGCAGAAGGCCCGCGTACTGCCAGAACGCCTGGTCGATCACATAGTCGGTATCCGCGTAGATCGTGGTGACCGTGATGTGCCCCTCGGGTTCGGACCCGCACAGAACGTTCGGGCCAAGCACGATCACATCCCCAGGCCGGACGGGCTTCTGTCCGAACTCACTGAACAGGACCGCGGTGCCATCTCTGACGACGATGACCTTCACGCAGTCATACGCCACCGGCCCAATTGGCCGGTGCACGGTCCGGGTCCTCGCGAGCAGCACTTGATAGTTCGACAACGGGTGTTTATCCGTCACCGCTCATCACCATCATCTTTGAATGCCGTCGAGCGGGATGGTGAGTCGCAAAGATTCCTAGACATCTCCTGCTGAAGCTCGAGTGAGGTTCGCGAACGCGGCTGCCGCGGCGGTGAACGTGCCAGAGGAACTTCTTTGCTGGGGACGAGTATCGCCTCGGCCATGACCGCTACTTACGCATCGCGTCTGAGACTCTGCCGGTTGGCGACGAAAGCCGCGGTGAAGACGCATGCGGCGGAGACGGCGACCGCGGAGAGCAGCGGTGCTGCGATGTCCGCGAGCCCGGACCCGGGTGTGGCCAGGAGCGTCGTCGGCGCCCAGGGAGCGAGAGCATCGATGCTGCTCAGCAGCGGCAGCACGAGCATCAATACCGTGGCGGCGGCGATCGCGGCGGCGGTGCGCCGGGTGAGCACCATGATGAGGTAACCGATACTCATCGCCATGACGAGGTAGAGCGCAGAAGCAATACCGACGGTGACGATCAGTCCGGTCTCGATCGGCCCGAGGAACACGACGGTGAGTCCGGCGGCAAGCAGCAGAGCCACGGTGTAGCTGGCGATGACGGCGACCCAGTCGATGGCGAGACGGGGCACCGTGAGCCGGGCGAGATGTCTCACGCGGGTGCGGTAGAAGATCGAGGAGCCTGGCCGGGCATCCCAGTTCAGCGAGGTGATCGCGACGGCGACGGCGAGGATGAGTCCGAGTTGCATGGCGCTCTGGTTGAACAGTGCAATCCCGTCTTCCGGGATTGCATCGGCGGCTTCGATGGTGAGTTGCTCGGTGCCCGCGGCGGCTCCCAGGATCTCGGGCATGTAGAGGGCGAGGGCGGGGCCGGAGAGCCCGAAGAACGCGAACACGGCGAGTAGCCCGATGAACAGGCCGGATCGGGTGAGGCGGCGCGTCTCGACGCGGGCCGAGGAGAGGATGAGACTCATCGGTGTTCCTGATTCTGGACGATGCGGGCGAAAGAGGCGTCGAGGTCGCGGTCGCGCAGGGTGACCTCGATGATGGGTGAGCGGAAGATGTGCAGGGCGGTCATGAGCTGGGTCGCGGCGGCTTCGAAGCTGCGGAAGCGGGCGGTGCACAGCGTGTCCGTCTCGAACTCGAAGCAGGCATCGGGAACAGCGACGGCGAGATCGGAGGCGCTGATCTGTGCAGGTTTGCCAAGACGAATCGTCCAGACGGGTTCGAGTCCGTCGGTGAGAATCGACGCCGTGGTGCCCTGCGTGACGACGCGGCCCTGATCGATGACGACGATGTGGTCGGCGAGCTGTTCGACCTCGCTGAGCATATGGCTGGAGAGCAGGATGCAGCGGTGGCGCTTCTGCTCGGTGATGATGTCGCGCACGTCGGCGCGGCCGATGGGGTCGAGCGCGCTGTTCGGCTCGTCGAGGATCAGGATCTCCGGATCGGTGACCAGTGCCGCTGCGATCCCGAGGCGTTGCAGCATGCCGCGGGAAAAGTCCGCGACACGACGATCCATCACCGAGCCGAGACCGCACGCCTCGAGTGCCCCGCGTGCGAAGCCGTCACCGCCAGTGCCGCGGGCGATCCGTGCCTGGACCGTGCTCTCGCGTGAGACGGCGAGGGAGGTCTCCACGACTTCGAGGGCGGTGAGCCAGGACTCGAACTGGGGTACGTCGGGGCAGTACGCCACTCGCGCTTTCGGCGAGGCGAAGTAGACGGTGCCCGACTCGGCCTGGGCGAGGCCCGCGATGATGCTGAAGAGCACGGTCTTTCCCGCCCCGTTAGGGCCGATGACCGCGGTCACGGCGCGTTCGTCGGCGGTGAAGCCGATGCCCCGGACGCCCCCGCCTCCGGGGTAGACGCGGGTGAGATCCTTGACGGTCAGGGCCGTGGTCATCGCAGGTCCTCATCTCGGAGCTTCTGACCTCGGGTGCGGCCGATGATGAGGTAGACGACCGCGCCGAGCGGGATCGCGAGCAGCACGATCAGCGCCCACGCCCACTTTGGGAGGTGCCGGACAGGCTTCCGTGCGATGTCAACGAGCGACCATCCGATGAGGAGGACTGCGAGGATGAGCACGGGGATGAGCGGGATGAGCATCGCCGCATCGAAGTTCACGAGATTCACAAATGGTTCCGCTCGTTCGGAGGAGTTCAGTTGCCGAGCACGCGGGTGCTGCGGAAGCCCCGTGCGGTCAGCCGGATGAGGATGAGGCTCGCGAGCAGGGTTACTGCCAGCACCAGTGCGAGTGCGGGCAGCACCCACTCGGGCAGGAGCAGCACCGAGGGCACCGCGATGAGCGCTGGCAGCATCGCCACGAGGCGGATGGGCCCGCCGTTGAGCCCCGCCTTGGTATCGAGACTGCTCGGGTACAACAACGCACCAAAGAGCGTGGCGGTGGCCGACCACAAGCCCATCGACAACGGCACGACGACCAGTGCGACGCCGTAGGTCGGTGACAGCGACACCGACGCCCCGATGACGAGGGAGGTGACCACCGCAGCGAGGAAGAAGGCGAGCATCGCGACGATCCAGGCCACAGCGGTCAGCACGAGCGCGGCACCGAGATAGGCCGAGAACAGGTGCCGACGCGGGATCGGCCCGGCCAGTAACGCTTCGATCCCACCCCCGGTGATGTCGTCGGCGACCACGCCGGGAAGCGTCAGCGTAGCGACGATGGCCACGAGCATCCCCAGGATCGCCGGAGTCATCGTCAGCAGATACGAGGTCATCGGCAGGAATTCCCCGGCCGTGTCGCGAACGGCGACCAGCCCGTCGGGGTTCGTGGGAATCAAGTCGGGCATGTTCGCCAGCGTGTTCACACCGCCGGAGCCGAGGAAGACGAGCACCCCGAGCGCTCCGCCGACAAGGGCGGCGAGCCACACGGCGGTGGTGCCCTGCTGAATCCAGGCGCGTCGCGCGAACGCGGACACGCGGCGTCGGGCAGGGACGGTGGTCGTGGTCATGCGTGGGCCTCCAGCACGTCGAGGATCGTCGTCTCGGTCACCGCTTCGTAGTCGCAGTCCAGCTCGATGAGGTCGCGGCCCTGGACGATCAGGAAGTGCCGCGCCAGTTCGAGCGCTTCGGGCACGCTATGTGTGGAGTAGAGCACCGTGCGGGTCTCGCCCCATTCGCTCAGCAGGGCGCGGGTCTGCGCGGCATAGACCGGATCAAGGCCGGTGAGCGGCTCATCGAGCACGATGAACTCGGGATCGGTCATCGCGAGCCTTGCCAGATCGACCCGCTGCCGCTGACCGCGGCTGAGCGAGGACACCTTCTTACTCATCAACGAGGCAAGGTCGAAACGCTCAACCAGTTCCTCGGCGGAGACGACGGTGGCATCCGGGTAGGTGCTCGTGATGTCCGCCCAGAACCGCAGGTTCTCTTCCACGGTGAGCGCGCTCGCGAGCGCGGACTCATGCCCGAGATAGCCCACGCTGGACCGGACTGCAGCGCCGTCGGCCACGGCAGAGCCGAGCACCGTGCAGGTGCCGCTCAGAGCGGGGATGATGCCGCACAGCGTGCGCATCAGCGTCGTCTTGCCCGAGCCGTTGCGACCCAGCAGTGCGGTCACGCCCAGCCGCAGCGACAGATCGACCGGACCGAGCACCTCAGTGTCGCCGTAACCCGCCACGATCCCGGAGACGTTGGCAGTATCGGTCGCGCTCATTCGTCTGCCTCCGATCCCTTCTGTGTCGCTTCTCGTCGAGCGGCGTCTCCTGGCACGGCTTCCTCTCGCGGCATCAGCACCGTGCTGAGGGTGCGGCGACGACGATCCGGGGCCGCATCGTTGGTCAGCAGGCCTTCGAGTGCCGCCATGAGGGCACGGCCAAACTCATCGACCTCCTCATCACTCGCCCAGAACGAGGCCTGAGCGAAACTCACGCGATCGGCGTACAGGTCAGGGTCTCCCGCCTGCAGGTAGTCGCCGAAGTCGCGGATCAGACCCGAGGTGAACACCGTGAACGCCGTCAGGAGCTCTTCGTTGCTCAGAGAGTTCAGCTCCTCTGCCGAAGGGTTCGCGAACCCCGGAGCCAGCCGGTAGGTCTTCTCGCTCGCACCCCGAATCTGCTGCTCATCGGCCACCTCGATCAACTCGTGCTTGACCAGGTGGCCGACGTGCCGGTACAGGGTGGCGATCGGAACATCGGACAACCGCTCATGAAGCTGGTGCGTCGTCAGCTCCCCCTCACCCAGCAGCGACTGGACGATACGAAGCCGGACCGGATGCAGCAGTGCCGAAGAAGTAGCCATGCCTCAATGCTATCAGTATTGATATTGATAACGCGAAGTGCCTTCGTGGCTGCACTGTTCACCTCGTCGGTATGACGGTCTCGATGCGCGTGATGAGCGCGGGCGACGGGTACAAGTACCTGCTGCGCACAATCGCCGCCGCCGACGGCGACCGTTCCCTCTCGACACCGCTGACGAGGTACTACACGGAGGAGGGCACACCTCCGGGCAACTGGATGGGCTCGGCCCTGCCCGGTCTCGGTGACGGGCAGATCGGTGCTGGGGATCAGGTGTCCGAGGCGCAGTTGCAGTTGCTGATCGGGATGGGCCGCGACCCCATCACCGGCAAGCCACTGGGCCGGGCGTTCCCGCGGTACGTCTCGGTCGCCGACCGCATCAGCAAGCGCGTGAAGGGTCTTGATGCGGGGTTGGGGATGGGTGAGCGTGCCGAGCAGGTCGCCCAGATCGAGGCCGAGGAGACCGAGCGTGGCAACCGGCGTGCGGTCGCGGGCTTCGATTACACGTTCTCGGTGCCGAAGTCAGTCTCGGTGCTGTGGGGCGTCGCGGACGCCGGCACCCAGGCGCTGATCGCCCAAGCGCATCATGATGCCGTGGCGGAGGTGCTGGAGTTCATGGAGCGGGAGGTCGCCGCGACTCGCACCGGGTACACCGCCGCCGATGGCGCGGTCGCCCAGGTCGATGTCACCGGACTGGTCGCCACGGCGTTCAATCACTACGACTCCCGGTCCTCCGACCCGCAGCTCCACACGCACGTCGTGGTCTCGAACAAGGTGCAGACAGCGTTGGATGGGCGGTGGCGATCGCTGGACGGTCGGCCGATGCAGGCGCCGTCGATGACGGGGGTGATGTCGACGAGCACGGTGACAAACGAGTCCGGCTCACCGGCCCGGTGGGTGTGCTTCCACACGTGCTCGTCCACGCCCAGCACGCGTACCCCGGCAAGGTGCCCGGGGTCGTCGTAGACCAATGCACGACAAGCATCCAGGGCGAGGTCGTTGACCATATCCCAGCCCAAGCCCAGGGCTTTGGCGGTGGCGGAGATACTCATTTTGTCGATCGCCAACCGTTGCAGAATCCAGCGGGTCACCCGCCGGGTGACGGTACGTCCGCGTTCCGCACAGTCCAGTTCTGCTTGGTAGATCCGCTGGGCACACGTCTGATTCAGGCACAGGAACCGAGGCACGCGCACCTGCAGCCTGGTGGGGAACCCGACCACCGGGAGGTCGGTCAGTCGGCGCACGACGTGATCACGCAGGCGACCAGCCTGTCCGCAGCCCGGGCACTTATCGCACACCTCTACGGGGCAGGCGTTGATGACGGTGAACTCGCCGGCGTCCGCGGCATCGGTGATCGTTAATCCCAGCTCCGCGGTGCGGCAGATGGTGTCGGCGACGAGGTTGAACGTAGGCTGCATTGTAGGGTCCTGGTTCGGTCAGATGGTTGTGTGGTAACTCTCATCTTGTACCGGCCAGGGCCCCTACATGTTGTGCCACCCCGACATATCACTTCCCGCTAATTACGCACTCCAGATCCGGATGAGCCCGATAAGGGCCTGCTGCACGCCGGGTGAAAGTGAAAAGGGGCTGGATAGTGCCCTACGTTGTTAAATCTTCACAAACCTGTCGTCTCATTAGGGCACACCCTAGTGGGACACTTCCGGACCGGATATTTCAACTTTTCCAAAAGGCCGTAAACCACTTTCGACGTACCTTGTAAGGTGCTGTTGCAAAGAGTGAATTTCGGTTACGCCCGTTTGGAGAGCCGCAGTACACAACGGTGGGAAGGTCTACGACATGGGCCCAAAACGCGAGCGTGCAACAGCACCAGGAAATGAAAATCGGGCGTTCGTGGCCCCTCCACCCAACTTTGCAACAGCACCAGATCGATGGGCTTACCCGTAAGTCGTGGACGCCACGCTAGTGGGTCCTCTGTGTCCTGTGGAAAGATGTTCACGAAAAGAGGGTAACCCCGGGTCGCGACTGGGGCTTCTACCGTAGGCCTCGTTGCCTAACCGACACCAACACCGTGTCCACTACTCGGGGGACACCCCCATCGGCGCCAGAAGGACATCCTGGCGTACTTCGACATCGGCGCATCCAACGGACCGGTCGAAGCGATCAACGGACGTCTGGAGCACCTGCGCGGTATCGCCCTGGGATTCAAGAACCTCGGCCACTACATCTTGCGGTCCTTGATCCACTCCGGGCAGCTGCACACCAAGATCAACGCACTCTAAAACCGGATGAGCCAGAAAAAGACGCCCTGTCGCACTGGGGCAAGGCGCTGACAGGGCTGGTTGAGGTGATTGGCCGGCTAGCGGCGACATCCTGACTGATTTGCGTCAGATCATCGCCGCCGGTGACGGCTCCGGATGGTATGCACCGCCGCCGCCGAGGCCACGGTGATCAGGAGTACCACGAGGGCCCCGGCAACCGAAGAATGCCGCACGCCGATCCACAGGCTCAAGACCACGCCGATCAACAGGACGATGAGAGCGTTCCAGTCGCGGCCGCGAGGCTTATACACAGCTGGTCCCCTGCGGTTGACCAGCCCAGTTGTAGTGAAAGCGAATCCAGTTATCGCCGCACGGGCGATTATGGCTCAAGACCACGGTAGCTCCCGAGATAATGGCCCCCACCACGGTGCAAGCCGCCCAGCCGACCCCAGGTATGGCGCAAATGGCAGCCCCTAGAGCGACACCGCCCCCGCCAGCAATAAGATCTTGTTCAAGTGGTGTGAAATCGATGTAAAAGCCGTTGTCGTCAATTCCTCCGCTGACGTACGGTTGGGGTGCTTCGAAGTCGGGCAGCGTCAGCTCAACGCCGTCTTTGAGCGTAAACGTCACAGTTTGTTCGCCTTCATGAGCATGCTCCCGGGGGAGATCGGAAGCGATGAGCTCGTTGTAGGCTGCAACGATCGTCTCGGTGTCAAGCGCATTTTCCGGCGGATGAGCGGGGTTTTCATTACCGTGAGCGAGCGCTGGACCTACGCCAGCGAGGAGGACCGCTGAAAAGACAGCGATGACGGTGCGGGCAAAGTTACGAAATTGTTTTGCGGTGTCCATTCCTGCGGTGTCCATTCCTGCGGTGTCCATTCCTGCGGTGTCCATTCCTGCGGTGTCCATTAAGATCGGACCCCCGTGTGGGACACTTCATAGGCTATTTCCGCATGGGTCACCTGGCAATGGCGAAACAGTTATCGGGGTGGTCCCAATTACTGACCCAACGTGACCGGCGGAGACCACCGGACGCTTTGGACCTGACCCCTGTTTAGTGGACACCCAACACCCCGGCTTCACGCCGGGGATGAAAGGTAGTCTGCCACCATGCCGATCAAGACCTACACCGAGGAATTCAAGCGCGACGCTGTTGCGCTTTATCAGAGTTCCCCAGGCTCTTCGGTCCAGGAGATCGCCACTGATCTCGGGATCAGTCGCACCACGCTGAAGAACTGGATCACCAAGTACAGCACGAGCACTTCCACCGCGCCTGAGACGGCTCACGCACTGACTGAAGCAGAACGCATCCGACAACTGGAACGAGAAGTACGCAGACTCCGGGAGGAACGCGACATCCTGCGTAAGGCCGCGAAATATTTTGCGGAAGAGACGAACTGGTGATCCGCTTCCAGTTCGTTGATGACGCTAAGAACAGCCATTCAGTTAAGCGGTTATGCGAGGTCCTGAAACTCAATCGGTCTTCCTATTACAAATGGAAATCCTCTGTGCCTGCCCGCAGAAAACGACTGGTCAGCGACGCGATCCTCGGAGCAAGGGTCAAGGACGTGTTCACCAAGGAACGCGGCTGCTACGGCTCCAAGCGCATCACCGCGGAACTCAACGACGATTCGCCCGCAACCCCGGTCAACCACAAGGGTGCTGTTGCAAAGTTGGAGCAGTAGGAAGACCTGCGTGGAATAATCAGGGCCATGGGCATCTTCTCGGGTCGTCATTTCCCTCGCGAGGTCATTCTGTGGGCGGTGCGGTGGTACTGCCGCTACGGCGTGAGCTACCGCGATCTCGAGGAGATGATGACCGAACGGGGCGTACCGGTCGATCACTCCACTATCTACCGGTGGGTGCAGAAATATGCGCCTGAGCTGGATAAGCAGACTCGGTGGGACCGGCAGGTACCCGATTGGCAGGCCCGGTCCTGGCGGGTGGACGAGACCTATATCCGGGTCGGCGGCAGGTGGTGCTACCTCTATCGAGCTATCACCGCCGGTGGCCAGACCCTGGACTTCTACCTCTCTCCGAAGCGGAACGTGGCCGCAGCGAAGCGTTTCCTGGCCAAGGCCCTCAGGTCCAATGCGTCAGCCGGGCATCCCAGGGTGATCAACACCGATAAAGCACCCTCCCTGGCCAGGGCAATCGCCGAGTTGAAGTCAGAGGGAATCTGCCCGCAGACCGTGGAACACCGGCAGGTGAAATACCTCAATAACGTCATCGAAGGGGACCATAGCAGGTTGAAACGAATCCTGGGCCCCAAAGGCGCTTTCAAGAACCGAACCTCGGCGTACCGCACGTTGAAAGGGATAGAGGCAATGCACTCATTACGGAAAGGCCAGGGGACGATGTTTGCCTACGGCCACCCCAATCCGGACGCGGTGATCGTCAACCGGGTGTTCGAGGCTGCCTGAGAACGCCGACCCGCGTCAGCGAGCATCAGAGGATAAAGACTGGGTCGTCACAGCTCTCCACCTGAAGTTTGCAATAGCACCTTCCATACCTGCGTTTTAGTCACTTTTTCCTATAAATCCAAAAGTAGCCAATCATCCCCCCGACAAAGACAACGATCCCCACCCATGCTAACTCCATTTTACTCCTTCATTTAGCAGTTATTGGCAACCCATGTCATAAAACCTGCTTGCCCCAAGGTCAGAAGAACTCCTGCGAGTGGGTTAATTCCGATAGCCGCTAGAACAGCGCCAAGACTAAGAGTCCCTCCCGTACCTATGATCGAAACAACATAAGGGCAAATTTCAAAAGGATCAAGATTTGCCTGTAAAAGAATACCGTCAAGATCAACCGGTTGACTCTCGGTACTTAACGCATGCAACTGAACCGCGACTTCTCCAGCGGTAATTTCTTCCACTCTCCCATCTGGGTAGGTGGTAGTGATGATCCCAGTTTCATTATTAATAGTTGCCCAAACTTCGCCAATACCCTCTATGTATGCCGATTGAGCAGTTTCTCCACCCTCGTTACCGCCGAGGAAAATTGGAGCTTCTTGTACTGTCCCATAGATTTCTTCCAGTTCTACCTCCGTCGGCGTGGCCACTCCCTCGTCAGAATCTCCTGCCTGAACACTAGGAATGGACATACCCGACTCAATGCCCTCACCCGGCGGGATAGTGCTGGGATTTGCATGTGCAGCAGGGACAGCCGTAGACAAAACCAACCCCATAGCCACGACTGGCGCTAACCACCTGAACTTGAACATGAGTAGAGCCCCTCTATATCTTCTTGATTATTGAAACTACCTATAGCGACCTTGCTACTGGCGGGGATTTTCTCAAAACTATCATTCACTTACTTCCCCTATAATGGTTTAGCCCGGATTTTTCAGGGGAAGTCCGGGTTAGAGGACATGTCCAATCCAAAGAGCCCCTGACCCGCTACAGGAAAGGGGGAGTCCACGCGATACGTGACCCGATAGGCCGCCAGGGGAAGTTGTGAAAAGTCTCCGAACGAAGCGGCGAATCACAGAATAGTTTTATGGAAGGCGGATCTGCCTGCTGGGGCACACCCTATTGAGACGCTTTCTACGCTGGCGTTTCCCCTGTGGCTTGTAGCTTCGAATGGCGGTTTTCCGCAGCTTCGAATGGCTGTTCAGTCGACGCCGATGACAGTACTCCGAGGACTTCCTCCGGCGGCTCCCCGCCCACGTCGACATCGACTAAGTCTTATCGACACCGGTCCGCTGGCCCAGGAGCAGCAGGGGACGCGGGCGTACTACACGGTTATCCCGACAGCCTTCGAGGAGCTGCGCTCGGCGCTGAACCTGGGAGAGGCCATCGCCCCGTCCCCCAGGGGCGGATGGGGCGGGTTATTTCACCGTTTTGCCGACCGAGGTGGCGATCTGTCGGGCGGCCTGCTTGGCATACGGGCCTACCCCGGTAATCGTCGCAGCCCCGGGTCCCGCCCAGTCGCCGTAGCCAACCAGATGCAGGCCCGGATGCCTCGGGGTGTTTCCGTCGAGCAGCCGGCGCACCGGCCCCAGGGCCGGGCGAAACCCGGTGCACCAGATCAGGTGGTCGGCGTCGACCTCATCGAGGGAGGTGAACATCGGCGTGGCCCGCAGCTGCCCGGTATCCCGGGCGCCGCGCACCTCGGGCAGGACGACGATATCCCCCAGTTGGGAGTCTGCCCCGGGGTCAGGCTCCCCACGCCCAATGGCGAGCGCGCGTTGACGGTTGCGGCGAAACAACACGCGTCCGTCCACGTCATCGGGCATCCAGCGCGGGGAGCGGCGGGTGTACCAGGTCACCTCAGCGACCCGGGTGAGTTCCGCGGCGATCTGGGCACCGGAGTTCGCGCCCCCGACCACCGCCACCTTCGTGCCCCGGAAAGGCTCGATGCCAGGGTAGCTCGCCGAGTGCCAGTGGGTACCAGCAAAGGAACCGGGATAGAAGGGAATGAACGGGGCGGACCAGGTGCCCGTGGCCGCGACGACGTGTGTGGCCGTGAAGGTCTTCTTCCCCGCCCGGATGTAGTAGATCCCGTCGTCGTAGTTGACCCGGTCCACGTGGACCGGGCGCTCCACCGGGATCCGGTAGCGCTGCTCATACGCGGTGAGATAGTCCACCACATGTTCGGCCGGAGGAAACCCATCGTAATCGGGCATCGGCCAGCCAGGCAGGTTGGAGAATTCCGCGGTGGAAAACAACGTCATCGACGGCCACACATGCACCCAGCCCCCGCCCGGGCGGGGTTGGTCATCCAGGACCAGGGTGTCCACCCCTGCCCGGAGCAGATAGTAGGCGGTGGCCAGCCCTGCCTGGCCACCGCCGATGATGATCGCCTCGTGATGGTCGCTGCCGCTCACATATTCTCCTGTCGTGTCGTGCCCCGTCATCGCCTGCCGCTTAACCGATCTGCAGGACGGTGCGCAGCTCGGCGAACAGTTCCGGTTTCACCCGGTGGATGACGCTGCGCCCCTCCCGGGTGCGCTCCAGCAACCCGGCTTCGGTGAGCCTTTTCAGGTGATGGGAGATCGTCGGCTGGCTCAGGCCCACCATGTCGGTGAGCTCATTGACGCTGACCGGCCCACACCCACCGGCGGCCAACTGGGAGAGGATCTGCAAACGGACCGGCTCGGCCAGGACCTTGAACAGTGCGGCATACCGGTCGGCCTCCCCGTCATCGAGCGGGCCGGTGCCCAGGGAGCAGCAGGCCGAGAGATCGGTGAGCGGAAGGATCTGTGCGGTCGTCATGCCACCACTATATATTGACGCACATCGATATTGGAAGTAGTTTGAGTATCGACCATGATCAATACAACGAGAAGGTGACGCATGACCGCACCCGCCCAACCCCGGGCCATACCTGCCCGGATATCTTTCCTGGATCGTTTCCTGCCCGTCTGGATTCTGCTCGCCATGGTCGCGGGTCTGCTGCTGGGCCGCTCCCTGCCCGGGCTGGCACCTTTCCTCGGTTCCCTGGAGGTCGGTGGCATTTCCCTGCCGATCGCGCTCGGCTTGCTGGTGATGATGTACCCACCGCTGGCCAAGGTCCGCTACGACAAGACCAAGGAAATCGCCGCCGACAAACGGCTGATGAGCGTCTCATTGCTGCTCAACTGGGTCGTCGGACCGGCGTTGATGTTCGCCCTGGCCTGGATCTTTTTGCCCGATGAGCCGGAGCTGCGCACGGGGTTGATCATCGTCGGCCTGGCCCGCTGTATCGCCATGGTGCTGGTCTGGTCGGACATGTCGTGTGCCGACCGGGAGGCCACCGCCGTGCTGGTGGCGATTAACTCCGTCTTCCAGGTGTTCATGTTCGGCGTACTCGGCTGGTTCTACCTGCAGGTCCTGCCCAGTTGGCTGGGTCTGGAAACCACGTCGGCGGAGTTTTCCTTCTTCTCGATCGTCACCTCCGTGCTCGTCTTCCTCGGCATCCCCCTGCTGGCCGGGGCGGCCTCCCGGATCATCGGCGAAAAGACCAAGGGCCGTGCCTGGTACGAGAACAAGTTCCTGCCCGCGATCTCCCCGCTGTCACTGATTGGCCTGCTGTACACCATCGTCCTGCTGTTTTCCCTGCAGGGCGAGCAGATCACCTCGCAGCCCTGGACCGTGGCCCGGCTGGCCGTGCCCCTGCTGATCTACTTCGTCGGCATGTTCTTCATCTCGCTTATCGCCTCCAAGGCCTCGGGCATGAACTACGCCCAGTCCGCCTCGGTGTCGTTCACGGCCGCGGGCAACAACTTCGAACTGGCCATCGCCGTCTCGATCGGCACCTTCGGCGCGACCTCCGCGCAGGCGTTGGCCGGCACGATCGGCCCAATGATCGAGATCCCCGTGCTCGTCGGCCTGGTCTACGTCATGCTGTGGCTGGGACCGAAGCTCTTCCCCGGTGATCCGACCCTGCCGGCCACCACCCGCCCCAGTACCACCATCCCTACGTCCGAGAAGGAGACCATCACCTCATGAGCACCCGACCGAAAGTCCTGTTCGTCTGCGTCGGCAACGGCGGCAAATCCCAGATGGCCGCAGCACTCGCGACCAAGCACGCCGGTGACGCACTCGAGATCCACTCCGCCGGCACGAAGCCGGGCACCAAGCTCAACGCCCAGTCGATGGAAGCCATCAGTGAGGTCGGCGCCGACATGTCCGGTGACCACCCGAAGGGCATTGACCCGCAGCTGTTGCGCGAGGTTGACCGGGTGGTCATCCTCGGCTCGGATGCCCAGCTCGAGCTGCCCGACGATGCCCGCGGCACGCTTGAGCGGTGGGTCACCGATGAGCCCTCCGAGCGCGGCATCGACGGCATCGAGCGGATGCGTCTAGTCCGCGACGACATCAACGCCCGCGTGCACAAGCTCGTTTCCGAGCTGACCGGCAACTGACTTCCCTCCCGCCGGAGAGATGGATAAGACCCTGTCGTGACCACCACTCCGGAAACCGCCCTCAGTGGGTGCTGTTGCAAACTCGCGTTTTGAGCCCATTTCGCGGACCTTCCGACCGTTGTGTACTGCGGTTCTCTAAACGGGTGTAACCGAGATTCGCTCTTTGCAACAGCACCCTTGCCCAGAGTCGAGGCCGAGAGTGGGGCATGCTCCAGTCGTTGCTGGTCACGTTGTCGAAAGCGTCGAATAGCGACTCAGCATCCTCTTTCCGGGCTGTGGTCTTCCCCGGCGGGCCGCACCGCATTTAGGTCCTGGCCTTATCTGCCATCTGCTCGTGTTCGTTTGTTCTGGCTGCCTCGACGGGGGCAAGTTCCGAGTGTTTGGTGCGGGCGGCTCGCAGGCCGTTGGCGATGACGATGACCTCGGCGACCTCATGGACCAGGACGACAGCGGCCAGTCCCAGCACGCCGGTGATCGCCAGCGGGAGCAGGATGATGATGATCGCCAGGGACAGCACAATATTCTGGTTGATGATTGCCCGTCCCCGTCGGGCATGATGCAGGGCCCGGGGGATCAGGCGCAGGTCATCGCCGGTAAACGCCACGTCCGCGGACTCGACCGCGGCATCCGAACCCTTGGCACCCATGGCGATGCCGATATCGGCCGATGCCAGGGCGGGGGCATCGTTGATGCCATCGCCGATCATCGCCACCGGACCCCGCTCGGCTAGGTCGGCCACGGCGGTGGCCTTGTCCTCTGGGCGCAGCTCGGCCCGGACATCCGTGATGCCAGCCTCATGAGCCAGGGCATTCGCGGTACGGGTGTTGTCGCCGGTGAGCATGGTGATCCCGAAACCCTCGTCCGTCAGCGACGCGATGACCTCGGGGGTTTCCGGGCGGAGTTCATCGCGCACCCCGACCGCTCCCACGGGCCGGTCATTGCGGTGGACGATGACTACGGTCATGCCCTTGCTCTCGAGGGCCTCGACCTGGGCTGCCAGGGGGCCAGGCGTTAGCCAGCGGGGGCTGCCGACGGCGATCTGCGCCCCGTCGATGACGCCGGTGATTCCCTGGCCGGCGGCCTCGTCGACCTGCTGGGCGGTAGGGGCTTGCGGTGAGGCAGTAGTAATGGCCGCGGCCAGCGGGTGGGTGCTGTGGGCCTCCAGCGCGGCAGCCCAGCCGAGGACATCCGCCCGGCTGGTGTCCTCGGTGGTGAGCACGTCTGCGACGGTGGGCTGGTTGCGGGTCAGGGTGCCGGTCTTGTCCAGGGCCAGGTGGCGGATACCACCAAGGCGCTCAAACGCGGCGCCGGACTTGATGACCACGCCGAACTTGCTGGCCGCCCCGATCGCGGAGACGACCGTGACCGGTACCGAGATCGCCAGCGCACACGGCGACGCCGCGACCAGGACGACCAGGGCGCGTTCAATCCACACGCCCGGATCCCCGAGCAGGGACCCGACCACGGCGACCAGCACGGCCAGGATGAGCACCCCGGGTACCAGGGGGCGGGCCAAACGATCGGCGATGCGCGCCCGTTGGCCCTTGTCGGCCTGGGCCTGTTCCACCAGGGCGACGACGGTGGTCAGGGAGTTGTCCGTGCCGGCGGCAGTGGCCTCGACCTCCAGGGCACCGGTGGTGTTGATCGACCCGGCCAGCACCGCATCACCGGGGCCGACCTCGACGGGGATGGATTCCCCCGTGATCGCAGAGACATCCAGACTGCTGCGTCCGGACCGGACCACCCCGTCGGTGGCTAGGCGTTCCCCGGCGGCCAGGCGCAGCACATCCCCGGGGACGAGGCCCTCGACCGGCACGGTACGGGTGGCCCCGTGGGTGATGATGGTGGCGGTGGAGGGGATCAGGGCCAGGAGGGCGCGCAGGCCTGAACGCGCCTTGTCCATCGCCCGATCCTCCAGCGCCTCGGCAATGGAGTAGAGGAAGGCCAGGGCGGCTGCTTCTTCGATGAAGCCGAGGAGGACGGCACCGGTGGCGCTGATCGTCATCAGCAACCCGATACCCAGTCGGCCGGAGGTGACCAGCCCCTTCAGTGCCCCGGGGGCGAACTGGGAGGCACCCAACAGCAGCGAAACCCAGAACAAGGCGGTGGCCACCAGCCCGGCCCCGGGGATAAACCACTCGAGGATCAGGCCGATGAGCAGGGACATACCGGAGGCCACCGGGATGAGGACGGCACGGTCACGCCACCAGGGGGTGTGCTCCTCTTCTTCAGTCATCGGTGCGGACGGTTCACAACCACAAGCGGAGGTCATTACTGCTGGCCTCCGTCCGTATCGCAGCAACCGGCGACCGGGCACTGCGGGTCGAGACAGGCGGCGTTCTCATCAACCGCCAGGGTGGTCTCCACCAGGGCATTGAGTGCGCGGGCGAGGTGGGCGTCGACGATCTCATAGCGGGTGCGCCGGCCCTCCGGCTCGGCGACCACGATCCCGCAATCCCGCAGACACGTCAGATGGTTGGAGACATTCGAGCGCGTCAACTCCAGGTCTCGAGCCAACTGCGCTGGATAACCAGGGGCCTCCAACAGGGACAACAGGATCCGGGACCGGGTGGGATCGGCCATGGCACGTCCTAGCCGGTTCATCACGTCAAGACGGGAAGCAATAGTCAGCATGCACTGACCATACACCGATTACTGACCTATTGGGCAAATGCCCTTTCCATCTGCCCTACCTCTCCTACAGGGGAACAGGGAGTGCGCTGCCCCTGGCCTCGACGGAGACTGGCGAGGACACAGTTGAAGTCGACGAGGCTGAGCTGTCCTGCACCGCACCTACGTCGGATCCGTGGAACGCGGGGAGCGCAATATCGCCCTCACCATCCTCACTCCGGCCACTGTCCTGGACACAGACGCTGGAATGCTGCTGACGGGCGTGCAGCGCCAGCCGCAGTAGTTCCTTCCCAAAGGACACCCCGCAGCTGCACTAGGAAGTTCGCAACTCGACTCCCGTTTTTTCGCGTGTGAGATCACGCCTCTTCCTGGGACTCCTGGGAGGACATGGCGACGTGGGCCCAGTGGTAGACCTGCTCAAGTGGCACCTCCGTCAGGTCGGCGATCTCATCCGGGGAAAGATCCAGGTCGATGAGCTCGGCAACGATCTGGCCAAGGGTGGTTTCCAAGGTCTGGATCATGTCGAGGTGAGCGATCAACGCGGCCATGCGGTCGGCGCGTTGTTGCTGCTTGAGCCGGGGACCCGCCAGGAGGGCACGGGCTCGTTGCCTCGCTGCCTGGTGACTATCGCGGGTCATCGACACGTTGTCCTCACATCCGGAAACAGGGACATCACCCAACCTAACTCCCCTCCCCGACACAACCCTAGAGGGATTCGAACAGAATCGAACACGCCGGTGTTTTCTCCCATCCTGTCCAGCATCGTCTGTGCCCCCCTATCGGGGAGGGTGCGCGGTGGTGACCCACAGTGTTTTTGGTGCTGTTGCAAAGTTGGGGCAGTAGGAAGAGCGACGTGAAATAATCACAGCCATGGGTATCTTCTCCGGTCGTCATTTCCCCCGTGACATCATTCTGTGGGCAGTGCGCAGGTCACTGCCGCTACGGGGTGAGCTACCGCGATCTGGAGGAAATGATGACCGAGCGTGGTGTGCCGGTCGATCACACCACGATTCTCACCGCTGGGTCCAGAAATACGCCCCTGAGCTGGACAAGCAAACACGGTGGTACCGGCAGGTACCTGACTGGCAGGCCAGTTCCTGGCGGGTGGATGAGACCTATATCCGGGTCGGCGGCAGGTGGTGCTACCTCTGATCTGGCGATCACCGCCGGTGGCCAGACCCTGGACTTTTACCTCTCTCCGAAGCGGAACGTGGCCGCAGCGAAGCGTTTCCTGGCCAAGGCCCTCAGATCCAATGCGTCAGCCGGGTATCCCAGAGTGATCAACACCGATAAAGCACCCTCCCTAGCCAGGGCAATCGCCGAGTTGAAGTCAGAGGGAATCTGCCCGACAACAGTGGAACACCGGCAGGTGAAATACCTTGGGCAACATCCTGGAAGGCGACCATGGTCGGCTGAAGCGGATCCTCGGGCCGAAAGGCGCGTTTAAGAACCGGACATCTGCATATCGGACGTTGAAAGGGATGGAGGCGATGCACTCATTGCGGAAAGGGCAAGGCACGATGTTTGACCTCACGGGCAACCGAACCCGGACGCGGTGATCGTCAACCGGGTCTTCGAGACGGCCTGAGAACGCCCACACGCAGCGGCCATCAGGGAATGAGAAACTGAGTCTTCGCTGCTTTCCGCCCAACTTTGCAACAGCACCAAATAAAAGGCGGAGTTATGGCTGAACACATTGATTCTATCGACGATTTAAAGCGTGCCCTTAGCATCGAGGATCTCTGAAATATGAGCAGCGAAAAAGTCCTTGAACTAGTCAAGTTGATTCAAAACGGCCAGGTAGGCGAAATTGTCCTACCTACCCTCTTTGCTGCTGCGCCAGACACTATGGCGAAAGTGTCTCAAGCAATGGCCGATTCTTTCCAACAGGCCCTATCTAGCAATAAATACAGCTCAGATAGGCTTTATGACAGTTTTGATAAGACGAAAAGCATACTTACGCAAGTCATTGACGACCCTAATTCATCAGAAGAAAGTCGCCGAGATGCCCTCGATCGGTTAGAACGCCTTGACGACAAGCTCATGGAGCATGACGTCAACAACAAAAGATTTAATCTGCAATCACTGCAGGTAAGTAAAGAAACAATTCTTATAGGCTCAGTTTTGGTTGCGAGTGCTGTGGTGGCAACTGTCAGTCCAGAGGCCAAGAAGCTTTTGGCTCAAAATGCACCAAAGGTATTATCCTCAACCGCCAAAATGTTACTTCCAGGTAAGAAATAGTCCCTATTTATAGATAGCTCCTGGCGGTTAATCCTGTCATCCTGGCTCTCGTCGAGCTGCAACTCTCGCATAGCGTGGTTGCTAAGGAGGTGTGCCCAATTGGATTACAAGTACCTACACACTTGATCGGTGCTGCACGTTTCAGGGTCCGGGTGCGCGGCGTCCTGTCTGAGGTCCTCGATAGTGTCGCGCAGCACGGAGAGCTGCGCGATCTGCTGCTCGATCTCAGCGAGGCGCACGTCAAGCAGGTCGCGCACGTGCTCGCAGGGCGCATGGCCGCCGTCGCGGATGTCGAGGATCTGGCGGATCTGGGCGAGGGTGAGGCCCGCGGCCTGGCCGCGGTGGACGAAGTCGATCCGAGCGACCGTCTCGGGCGCGTAGTCGCGGTATCCGGACGGCGTGCGCTCGGTCGGGGGCAGAAGGCCCTGTTCCTCGTAGAAGCGAAGGGTCTTCGCGGTAGTGCCCGCCCTCTCGGCGAGTTCTCCGATCCGCATTGCTGTCTCCCTCCGTGGCCGCGCTTGACCTTCCCCTGCACTGGAAGGTCCAGTATGGCTGAGACAGAGCAGAAAGCCAAGAGTTGACAGGAGCAGCGATGCCTACGAAGTACGATCTCGCCATCATCGGATCGGGAGGCGGCGCGTTCGCCGCTGCGATCCGCGCCAGCACGCTCGGAAAGTCGGTGGTGATGATCGAGCGCGGGACGCTCGGCGGCACCTGCGTGAACACGGGCTGCGTCCCGTCGAAGGCGCTCATCGCCGCGGCCGGCGCGCGGCACGTCGCCGTCGACGCCGCAACCCGGTTCCCCGGGATCGCGACGACGGCGGATCCCGTCGACATGCCCGCGCTGATCGCTGGGAAGCAAGCGTTGGTGGAGTCGCTGCGCGGCGAGAAGTACGCCGACGTCGCCGACTCCTACGGCTGGCAGGTCCTCCGCGGCGACGCCTCGTTCGTGGGCACCCCTGATGCGCCAGTTCTCGATGTTGCCGGAGCCGACAGAAGCGTCGAGACCATCGAGGCCCACCACTACCTGGTCGCGACTGGTTCTCGCCCGTGGGCACCGCCGATCGACGGCCTGGAGGAGACCGGATACCTGACCTCGACCACGGCGATGGAGCTGACGGAGGTCCCCGAGTCGCTGCTGGTGCTCGGCGGCGGCTACGTCGCCCTGGAGCAGGCGCAGCTGTTCGCCCGCCTCGGCTCGCAGGTCACGCTGCTCGTGCGGTCCCGGCTCGCCTCGAAGGAGGAGCCGGAGGTGTCGAAGGCGCTCCAGGAGGTGTTCGCCGACGAGGGCATCCGCGTCGTCAGCCGCGCAGTGCCCACCCGGGTCTCCCGCGGCACGGGAGGCGAGGCCGTCGTGACCGCCGCCGTGTCCGGCGGCTCGCAGGAGTTCCGCGCCGACCAGGTCCTGGTCGCCCTCGGACGCCGTCCCGTCACCGATGGCCTGAACCTCGATGCGGTCGGGGTGAAGACCGGAGACTCCGGCGAGGTGGTCGTCTCCGACCGGCTGCAGTCCTCGAACCCGCGGATCTGGGCCGCGGGCGACGTGACCGGGCACCCCGAGTTCGTCTACGTCGCCGCCCACCACGGCACCCTCGTCGCCGAGAACGCGTTCGCCGACGCCGACCGGTCCGTCGACTACGCCCGCCTGCCGCGGGTGACGTTCACCGGGCCCGCGATCGGCGCGGTCGGGATGACCGAGAAGGACGTCCTCGCCGCGGGGATCCGCTGCGACTGCCGCGTCCTGCCCCTGCACCACGTGCCCCGCGCCTTGGTGAACCGCGACACCCGCGGGTTCATCAAGATCGTCGTGAACGCCGAGACGAACGAGATCCTCGGCCTGACCGCCGTCGCCAAGGACGCCGGGGAGCTCGCCGCCGCAGGCGTCCACGTGCTCGGCAGGACCGTCGCCGAGGTCGCCGACGCCTGGGCCCCCTACCTGACCATGGCCGAGGGCATCCGGATCGCCGCGAAGGCCTTCACCACCGACCCGTCGCTGCTGTCGTGCTGCGCATGAACGGCAACGCAGGCAATCGGGGAGATCTCATCCTGAAGAGGTGCAGACGATGAGCGCCCCTCCCCCTTGGTGGCTCCTGCCGGTTTTGAGATAAAGATGATTCGATAGGGCACACCCTATTGGGACACTCTCCCGCCAGACATTTCCCCTGTCCCAAAAAGTGGGTTCGCTCTTTTGATACACTATGTATCATAAAGTCAATGACCTTTTGGCACACTAGGGGAATCAGATGGCCAGGCCGGGCACACTACTCAACGAGGACCTGCGGACCCCGCAGGAAGAAATACGCATCGTACGCAAACACAAGCACGCCACCACGATCCAGCGCCGCGTCCAACGTGGGCACCGCTGGGTGTGGGACTCCACCGCCGAGAAGGTGGCCACCGAGCGCGTGCTTGACGACGACGCGGCGCGGTGGCGCGCTTTCGAGAACAACCCGAAGCTCGCGACCTGGCACAGCACCCTTCGTGAGCCGCAAGCCCTGGTGAAGATCCACCGCTCCTACAAGTTCGTCACCAAAGCGCAGGTCTACTACGGCCGCGACGACACCGGTGCCACCCGGTGGGGTGAGATTGAGGAGATCTCCTCACCGGATGTCGTGCGTGATGGCGGGGCCGGCTGGGGCTTTCACCCACCCGCCTGGGAGACGACCCCCGACACATCCGTGGAGGAGCAGAACAGCCAGGCCGACGAGAACGCCGTCGATGGCCGCACCGACACCGCGGCAGCGGCCACAAAGACCAATGACCAGGCTGTAGCCCCCGAGGTAGACACCGCGGCGACACCCGCCCCGGCAGCCGACCCTACGCCGGCGCCAACCGCGCCCGCACCGCCACCGACGGGCCAGAAAGTCTCCTACCTGCGGGTATCCAGCAAAGACCAAAGCATCGCCCGCCAACGCGAAGCCCTGGCCCACCTCGGCATCCGCAAAGAGTTCATCGACGAGATCTCTGCGCGCTCCCGCGCCGACCGTCCCGGTCTTGAAGCCTGCCTGGAGTATCTGCGCGACGGCGATGAGCTGCACGTGGCCAGCATCGACCGACTCGCCCGCTCCCTCATTGACCTCAAAGAACTGGTCACCGAGCTCACTACCCAGGGCGTGACGGTCGTTTTCCATAAGGAGGGCCTGCGGTTTGCCGCCGACACCGACGACCCGACCGCCAACCTCATGCTCGGCGTCCTCGGCTCCTTTGCCGAGTTCGAGCGCGCGATCATCCGTGAGCGCCAAGCCGAAGGCATTGCACTGGCAAAGAAGGCCGGCAAATACACCGGCCGACCCAAAGCACTCTCTGAGGAGCAGGTGGCCGACGCGCGGCGACGCATCACAGCCGGTGAATCGAAGACATCCGTGGCCAAGGCACTCGGTGTAGGACGCTCCACCCTGTATCGCTACCTCTAAACCAACCTTTTACCTGGCCTTATCGATGAAACTCCGGAATCGCCCTGCCTGCGCGGGCAAAAATCCCGCCACGAAGCGGTACCCAATACGCAAAGAAACTTCGCTTCCCTCGTCGTCAGCGCTGGCCCAACACCCCACCCACGTCATGCCGGCAGCGACCACACACAGCACCACCTGTGGCGGGGAGAGGTCCCAGTCTAGGGGCGCTGCATCGTGGGGTTGCCGTACTCGTCGTAGTAGCGCGGGGAAGTCTCACCGGTCATCTTGTCGAACCAGATCGGGTTACCGTACTCGTCGTAGTACCCGCACACCGCAGCAGGACCGACGCACCCATCCGGATTCGGTTCCTCTTCGTAGAACCCGGTCTGTGGTTGTGGTGGGCCCCAGGCGGGGTCATCGTTAAAGCAGTTGACTGTGTCGGCGACAATCGAGCCATCCGACATCAGCGCTGCATTCGGCTCCCAACACTGCACGAACTTCGGCGGCCCGTAAGGGTCATAGTCTTCCGGGCGCATCATCGGCGGGACTGGGGGTGCGACAGCGCTCTGGTCGGTAACAACTGCCGGATCTGGGGAGGTTTCCTCGACGATCGGCGCCGGCTCCGCGGGGGCTTGTTCGGCGACCGCCTCTTGTGTCGCCGGCTCCGCAGAGGTGGTGGTCTGACTGGTCGTCGTAGTGGTCGTCTTCGACGTCGTCGTCGTGACCTCGCTACTGCTGGACACAGGCTCCGGAGCATCACTTGCCCCGCACCCTGCCAACCCGAGCGCAAAAACCACGCTGGCCAGTGTGGTGATGATCTTGTTCATGCCGCTTCCCCGCTCTGTTTTGATGTACGGCACAGATTAGCCTGACAGAGACCTGACACCTTTACTGCAGCGTCTTTCCAGCCCCGACTACCCCACCCACACCGCTTGCCGCGGGGTAGCTAGACGCAATCACCGGTGTCGGTGCACATAGCGAATCTCGGCTGCGCCCATTCGGAAAACCGCAGTACAAAACGGTCGAAAGCTTCGCGAAATGGGCTCAATATGTGAGTTTGTACCAGCGCCTAAAGCACTATCTGTGACACGAAAGCTCACAGAGCACGGCTCGCCTCCCGGCACCGCTTGAGATTCCCTGGAGCACGCAACCACTGGACAAACGGAACGGGCTCGGCGTCGTCTGTGACCTCGTGTTCCCAGACTTTTCGCCACACTCGCCACTCCTGCATGGAGGTGCGGAACTTCGCCGGCAGGACGCGTTGATGTAGTTGATATTCCAGCCCGGGGTCGTGGCTGACATCAAGAGCAGTGGCACGCAGCGGCCAGTTCTTTTTGCTGAGTGCCCAGGTGTCTTTGTCCTTATAGAACAAATGCGTGTTCATGGACTCTTCCCAGACCTCGCGCACCAGGCCGACATCATCTTTTCCGGTGACGGGATCCACGCCGCCGGGGTGACCGCGCAGCTGGATCAGCACGGGCTCGGTAGCGATCCATCGCACGCCCAAGAACTGGCGTCGCAGGGCGCCGGCTTTGGGCAGATCGTATCCGGCGTCCTGGGGCACCATGTTGTGGCCAAGGCAGGCGTCGCGGTAACCGGTCAGGATTTCGCGCATGCGGGAAAGGGATTTTTGGGCGGTTTCGACCTCGATGGCACGTAGCTCACCGCGGTCGGTGACCTCCAGTAGATCCGGGATGCGAAACGCTGTGTGCACGCCCGGCATCGGGAGCGTCAGCCACCGCTCGACGCTGCCGTGTTCGGTGTGCTCCACCGCCGGAACAACACCGGGGGAACCGTCGATGCTGCGGCGCACACCAGCCTCAGCGAGGAAGTGATCCCGGGCGTCGAGATTGGCGCCGGAGACTGTTTCGTAGAGACGGATTTCGCGTTCGGTGATAACCGTTTTTCCGGCCGCCAAAAGGCGTAGCGCTTCCTCGGCCACCAGCAGTCGGTGCGGCAGGGTGGAATCCGCCGGAGTTTCCATCACGCGCAGCGGTGAATCCTCGTCCGTGGCCGCCTGTCGGCCAATGGTGGTGGGCCACACGACGGTGCCTGCCCACGGGGCTGTGTCAAGACGTTTCACCAAGCCTGCTTGGGCCATGCGGCGAACACGTTTGCGCGCGTAATCATGGCTTCCTTTATAGATGTAACGAGCGGCCTGACGCACCGTAATTACCCCCAGCCGCGTGGACCATTCCAGCAGTCGTTGATCGGCTCCAGATCGGCGCCACCCGTCGCCTTTATTCAGGCCCGCATCCGCTCCGCGATTACGTTGGCGTCGCTTCCGTGAAATGACATCATAACTAGGGGTCGTCGGCACCTGTAAGCGCACCTGCTCAGACACATCTACGACACGAGCCACAGACAACCTCCTACGGGGTGATGAAACATGCTTCTAGGGTACGCGAAAACCACCCAAAAAACTGGGCCGCCAACTGGGCCGCGGCCCGGCCTGAACACTCACCCCACACCCAAACCCCCTGACCTGCGCAAACACCCCCTTTTACTGGGCCACGTGTGACCGTCATACACGATTGACCACCCTCCCCTGCGGTCGGTCACACCCCCACACAGATCCTGGCTTCGCTGCGGGGTGGTGGTGTGTCCGTCTGGCAGTCTCGGGTCCGTCCCTTTCGGTCCTTCCGTGACACTGACTCCAGGGGCAGTCTCCGCCTGTGAAACCTGCGCTTGCTCGGTTCCCCAATCGGTGCCTGCTCCCTTGTCGTCCGGGCGTGTCACTCCAGGCTGCGTAAGGGTCGGTTCGGCGGGTGCCGGACTGGTGGCGCAGCGCCATCCTCGTTCCTCGGATGTCGTGCTATGCCACCGTCCGTCAGGTCCCGCCGAAGCGTGCTGCGGGTGGTGCGTTCGGTGTTGACCGCGGGGCTAGCTTCGTAGTGTTCTTCGGGCGCGGCGAGGTCACGCCGACGGTGTCTCTGGTGGGGCCTTTACCCGAGAGCAGGCGCACAGTTTTTCGCGACGAGATCGGGCTGTCGACGGCGCCCGGTGGGGCACTTGGCCGAGACCACATCGACAGGTTGTGCGCGGCCGTCGCAGACCGCAAAACTTGGTGAGGCGGGGTGCTGTTGTGCCGTTGTCATACACCCGCACCGTCACCGGTGCCGAGGCCGGCGACGAAGTCGTCGTCCGAAGAAATCCACGGGAGAAAACTTCCGCGACCGTACGCCGCCGCGGACCGTGATCACGCGTCGCCCGGCCGGCACGGATCACCCGCGTCGCGCCGCCACCGCGACCCCCGCGCAGCGCCGCGTGCCTCACTGAGTTGGAGGATCGTCGGCGCCGCGAAAAGCGTGCCGCGCACACACCGGTGAAGGCCCCACTAACGCGATCGTCGGCGTGGTTTCGTCGCGCCCTGCTGTGCGCCCCCCCCACCGCCGCAGCCCCCACCGGGCGCATCGTCGGCGTGACCGCAGCGGCGAAGCTCGCCGACTGTCTTGCCTCCGTCACTACCGACGGCACGCAGCCCGTCCGCTTATTCGTCCGCCGACACGGTCACAGCCCAAGGCACACACACCGGTAAAGGCCCCACCAGAGGCATCGTTGGCGTGTCCTCGCCGCGCCCGAAGCACACCCCGAAGACTCCCCCGCCGTTCACCGCGACGCGTACGCCACTCAGCCCGAGGCACGCACACCATGGCAGCCCCCACCAGACGCATCGTCGGCGTGACCGCATCGGCGAAGCCCGACCCTTGTCCTGCCTCCGTTACCACCAGCGGCACTCAGTCCTTCCGATTGTCCTGCCGCCGTCACGGTCACAGCCCAAGGCGCACACTCGGGTAAAGGCCCCACAAGTCGCATCGTCGGCGTGATCTGGTCGCGCCCGAAGACAACCCCCGTCGTCAACGACGACGTGAGCCACGCCCACGCCCGTGACAGACACGGGCCACCCGCACGCGGACGACAGCCAGGCCTCGGTCTGCGCCCGCAGCGACGCCGCCGTGCCGGCGCCGCGGCCACAGCCGCGTCTGCTGTGCGCCCACACACGGCCGCAGCCCCCACCAGACGCATCGTCGGCGTGACCTCAGTGGCGAAGCTCTCCGCTCAACTCACCTCCGTCACCACCAGCGGCACCCGCCCGTCCGCTTATCCGTCCACCGTCACCACCACAGCCCAAGGCACACACACCGGTAAAGGCCCCACAAGTCGCATCGTCGGCGTGATCTGGTCGCGTCTGAGGAAAGCCCCGTCGTGGACCCCAGCTGTCTACGACGGCGCCCGCCCCGGCCGCGCACACACCGGGCCTCGGACACCAGGCGCTCACGGCCCGCGCGGGCCACGAAGATCACCCCTGTAGCCCACCCCGCGGCCTCACACGCCGGCCCAGCTCCTCGACTGGAACAGCGCCGCGCAGGCGCGCGGCACACGCCCCCCTGCCGGGGGCTCGGCACAGCGCGCTGACGCGCGCAGGCGCGAGCCCGCCCGCTTACGCGGGCGCGTGGCCGGCGCCTGTCGCGAGCATCAGCGAGCGAGTCTGGTGTGTCTTCGCAGGGCGGGGGCGCTCAGTCGCCGCTGTGGCCTGCGCTTACTCGCCACGCGGGCTCGCCCTCTGACGCCGGGCGGGCGTTCGCTGCACAAGCAGCGGAAAGTCGTGCACACCCGGAAGATAGCGTGCACGGTACGCACTACCTTTTAGCAAGGAGAAAAACCCGTGACCAGCTCCTACACCGCTGGCGGCGACCTCGTCGGCCAAACCAGCCACACGGCCCCGCTCCGCGAGCACTGCCACCACCCCGGGTAAATATGCGCAACCTGACCAGGCACAACACCTGACACTGCCCATCATCAGGCACAGACCGGTGGTAAATATGCATGCCCTCCCACCTGCGCGTCACCCGTCCTATTCCAGGGTCTCTGCCAGGCGCTTCCCCACGACATCACGCCAACTACCCCAGCCCAGGCGGGCGGGCCGCCCGGACTGTCCGTGATTGCCGAGGTACCCACCTCATCCCCACGCCACTTCTCACCCCGACGGCCCAGCCCGACGTCCAAGTCCACTTGAGCTGCATAAACACCCCAGACCACTGGCTAGTATGCGCACCCTGCGCTTTCGCTTCCTCCGCCTGATAACAATGTCGCGGGCCGGCCTCACTGCGTCTTTATGCCCGCGGTTAGACCCTGTACCGCGACTCCCGCACCCACACCCAGGACGAAGGAGACCGAGAGACGTATGCGTAGCTTGACCGGCACACATAACGATGTTGCGACCGGCCAGACCCGGCCCAAGCCGCACAGGGTCGACACCCGATCGCTGGCTCGCTGTCAGTACGTGGCCATGCCCCACCCGCAGCACTCCGCGGTGCTCGTCCTGGACATCGGTATCCCCAGCCACTCCGCCAGCGGGTGCAGCGAGGGGCTCCGGCCGCAGACCGACGCCCTGCTGACCCGCTGGGCCGAGCACGGGTCAGCCTAGGTCAGAGTCAACCCGATCAGCGGCACGTGCCATCTGCTGTGGCTGATCGACTGCGTTTACGTCGCCGCCAGCAGTGCGAGCACCCGCCTGCTGGCCGCGACACAGCGCTGAGTCGGACCCGCCGGCCAGATGGGTATGAGCCTCGGCAAAGGGGGAAATACCCCAGAAAACTCGTCGCAGGCAAAACGCCGTCATCACGGCAGCGGGATCCGCGCCCCACCAGTGGGCGGGCAGGGAGTATGACGTCGACATCATGCTTTAAGAAAACACCAGGACCGGTTGGCCTCATCCCCAGCAGTGCGGGCAGACCGCACGGACTGTCCGCACGATGTCGACAAGCCATGGACAGTTTCTACCTTCCACCCATCGGCCGTATCACCGAGCACACCAACAGGCGCACGCACCAGAAACCCGGGACAGCCCACCACGACTGGAGCTACAGGCGCCCCCGCCCCGCTCTGTCTGTAGTTGGGGCGTTTTCGTGCACACCCGTGTGCACACCCATCTGATAGCCACCGTCGTATGTGGGTCATACACGCGCTGACCGCACGGACTGTCCGTGTCCTCCCACCCGGGATGCGCCACAACACCGCCGCACGCCAGGTGCGCAGCAATAACGAGAAAAATCCCGCACCGACGCCGTTTTACTCGGGGAATGCGTGCACACCCGCATGGTAAGACGCCGTCACATGCGTGCACACCCGCGTGATAAACCCGGGCCGCCCAGTTTTCCCCATCGAGCTGTGGCCACAACGCTGCCGCAGTCCAACTGCGCGAAAACCGCCCTCAGATTTTCCCTCATGTCCTGTGACCAGGGAAAACGCTCAGCTCGCCCGGTCCGTGCACACCCACATGAAAAAGTAATTTTCAGGCCACAGAAAAGGAGTCACTATGCCTAGGAGTCACACTCTCCGCACCCCCACCCGCGACCCGGGGATCGTGCAAGACCACATCCGAGCACACGGTCATGCACACCGGCCTGCATACGGCTTTGCCTCTCCACCTAGAAAGAGACGGCAGGAAACACGCACCACCGCGCCCATCAGGGAAAACGTGATCATCGCACGTGCCGGGCAGCCTAAAAACAAGGCCTTCTACACTGAAAAAGACCAAGTCCCGGGCGCTGCGCCAACAGCCCCGGGAATGACCCCACCAACCACAAAAGAGAAAGACGTGAGGATTTATGGCTAATCATAGCCCCCACGCCAACGACGGCAAGAAGTCCAACCACATTGACATCTACGAGCAGCTGCGCCGGGTGCAAAAAGCTGGGATTCTCGACCCCTACGCCTACGCGCCCGCCGACTTCATCGGGATCTTTCCCTACAGCCACCGTGCCGGCGACAAGATCACCCTCGTCGACGGTGACAAACGGATCACGCTCATGGCGCCTGACGGGCTGCCCTACGGACGCTATCCCCGACTGATCATGATGTGGCTCGGCCGAGAGGTCGTCCGCCGGAAAGGGACGATGCCGATGGATGAGGCGAGAAAAATCCCCTTGGGGAAGTCACTCGCCCATTTTCTGCGCGAATGCGGCGTCATCAAAGCAGCCAACCCCGATGGCACTCTGCGACCAGTCAGCACTCGGTCCTACCGAGCGCTCAAGGCGCAGCTGCTGCGCCTGGCCAACACCACCATTCACATCGAGACCACAGGGAACGGTGCCCAAGGGGCGGCTACGACCTGGGACAACACCTTGATTTCCGAAGAAGGCTTCTTCTGGTGGGACATCCTCGACAACACAGATGACAGCGGGGAGCAGTACATGTTGCTCAGCGAAAAAGTGTTCATCCGCATCGGACAATCCTGTGTGCCGGTCGACCCCGTACACCTGTCAGAGCTCTCTACCAGCGTGGCCGCCACTGACCTCTATGTCTGGACCACCAAACGTAAAAGTACCCATAGCGGCTACACACGCGTGACCTGGGCACAACTGAGAGGTCAAGTCGGCGCGACGTTTCCTGACACAGATCAAGGCATGCGCAACTTCCGTAAACAAATCCGGTTAGCCCGGAAGAAAGTGCTGGCCACCTGGCCAGAAGCCGGAATCCGTGAGTGGCAGGGAGGCCTAGAACTGGTAGGAAAGGAAACTGCCGTTCCTAAAAAATACGCTTTCCCCCGCCCCTAAGTGCTTATCCTCTCAGGGCCCCGCGATCAGATCGCGGGGCCCTTCTTCTGTGGATAACACCATGTACCTTGACTACCGCAACCATGTGCCACGACTACCGCAACCATGTGCCACGACTACCGCAACCATGTGCCACGACTACCGCAACCATGTGCCACGACTACCGCAACCATGTGCCACGACTACCGCAACCATGTGCCACGACTACCGCAACCATGTGCCACGACTACCGCAACCATGTGCCACGACTACCGCAACCATGTGCCACGACTACCGCAACCATGTGCCACGACTACCGCGCCTTCTGTGAAAATGCCTGCTCACACCGTCTTTTCGACACTGCCCCTATAGGAGCCTTTAGGCTCCTATACCCCTGTAGATCTACCTGCTAGGTAAATGCCTGCGCGCGCCTTGCTGTGGATAACTATCGACACGGCATCTTCCTACTTCTGGCCACAACGCAGGCTGGCGCGGCGACTTCGTCGCCTTGCCCCGAAAAAATTTACCCACCGCTAGCGCTACTGACGGTCAAAGCAGGGAGTGATAACCATCGGGAACCAATCACTGAACAGACGAGTCTAAGTAAAAATGGCAGTACTTTAGACCAGGATTTTCCTGGTGAGCAGCGGCCACAGGCTCCCAAAAAAATAGCGACCCCTCACCAGGTAAAAGATTTGCTGTAATGCAAACAAAAACCTGATGAGGAAGGTCACCTTCATGGAAGATATTACCAGAATTGTCATCGTGACTCTACCCCTGCCAAATCTGTTTCAACCCCTGGCCACCTGGGCCCCCTAAATCAACAGGCTCACGGGATAATGGGTACAACCACTGCCACCTGTAGAAAAGGACGTTGCCCGTGAGCCCGTCGGATTATCTTGATCGCCAAACCTCGCTGCAGCGCCTCCGCGCCTTCGGCCACCGCTGGACAACCACCATCACCAACTGGCGAGAATCCGGGGAAACTGCGACAGAAAAGAAATACGCCCAATCCTTCTGGGCTGACCTGCTGGACTGCTTCGGGATCATCGCCGCACGCCAGCGGCTGTTCGAGCGCGAAGCTAGCCGGGCGAGCACCGGCAAACACGGCTGGATCGACTTCTTCATGCCCGGGGCGGCCATCGGCGAGGCCAAATCCCTCGACGTCGACCTCACGGCCGCGGCCGGCCAGATCGACGATTACCTCGGCGGCGGGACCATTAGCCAGGCCGAGTTTCCCCGCTACGCGATCCTGACGAACTTCGAGACCATCCAGATCCACAAACTCGACACCACTGACTCAGCCGTGGTCTTCCACGTCGCCGACATCGCAGCCCACTACGATGACCTGCTTTTTCTCATCGGCGCCGACACTTTAAGCCGCGAGGAAGAAGAAGCCGCCTCCATTACGGCTGCTGAGCTCATGGCTGATCTCTATGTCGCAGTCCTCGGCGACGATGAGGTCGATGAACCCGTCGGTGATGACCCGAACGTCCCGGCCAGTCCCGAGGACGAGGACGAGCGGGAGGCGACGACCTCGATTTTGATGACCCGGCTGCTGTTTTTGCTCTACGGCGACGACGCCGGACTATGGGAGACCGATCTGTTCTACCGGTGGGTGGATCAAGAAACCACCGCCGCCAGCCTCGGCCCGCAGCTCAGTCAGCTCTTTGAGCTGCTCAACACCCCGGTCAGCCGCCGTCCGAAGCGTCTGCCGGATCTGCTGGCCCGGTTCCCCTATGTCAACGGCTCCATTTTCGCCGACGAGATCGGCATGGAGTACTTCACCCCCGAAACCCGCGACGCGCTACTGGCGGCCTGCCGATTTCGGTGGACCAGTATCAGCGTCTCCGTATTCGGCGCGATGTTTCAGCTGGTCAAATCCAAAGAAGCCCGCCGGGCCGCCGGGGAGCACTACACCTCCGAGACCAACATCCTCAAAACCCTCGGGCCCCTGTTCCTCGATGACTATCAGGCCCGCGCGGATCGGTTGATCCGCAACAAATCCAGCCGACTCAAAGACTTCGACGCCCTGATGGACGAGATGGCCGCCAATATCTATGTCGACCCGGCGGCCGGCAGCGGCAACTTCCTCAACCTCGCCTACGCGCGTCTGCGCGAGATTGAAACTGCGTTGATCGTGGAAAAACGCCAACGCTTCACCACCACCGGTGGATCAGCGATGACGTTGTTCATCGAGGCGGAGCAGAAGCTCTCGATTGATCAGTTCCACGGCTTCGAGATCGGATGGTGGCCCGCCAAAATCGCCGAAACCTCCATGTTCCTGGTCGATCACCAAGCCAACCAGAAACTAGCCAAAGCCATCGGCGAAGCTCCCGAGCGGTTGCCGATTACCATTACCGCGCACATCCACACCGGCAACGCGCTGCGCCTGGATTGGCGTGAAGTGTTGCCGCTGCCGAAGGGCAAGACGTTTATCTTCGGCAACCCACCGTTTATCGGCCAGTACACCAAGACCGACGAGCAGACCGCGGACATGAAACACGTCTGGGGCACAGACTACGACGGTTACCTCGATTACGTCACCGGCTGGCATAAAAAAGCCATCGACCTCTACCGAGAGCGCTCCGGTGAGTTCTCCTTCGTGACGACCAACTCCATTACCCAGGGCCAACCGGTGCCGGCCCTGTTCCGCCCGGTCTTTAAGGCCGGGTGGGTCATCAAGTTCGCCCACCGCACCTTCTCCTGGGACTCCCAAGCCCCAGGACAAGCGGCTGTACACTGCGTGATCGTCGGGTTTACCAAGGACACCACCATTAAGCCCCGTCTGTGGGACTACCCGGACGTCAAAGGTGAACCCGTGGAGCAGAAGATCACCCAGGGAATCAACGCCTACCTCATCGATGGGCCGAATATCCTGATCACCAAACGCTCGAAAGTGCTTTCCCCGGAGCTAGGAACGGTTATTAAAGGATCGCAACCTACAGATGGCGGGAACCTTGTTCCGAAAGCAGGCACACCACGGCCTACCCATGACTCTATAGCCATGAAATACGTGCGCTACTTCGTCGGTGCCAAAGAACTCATCAACGGCACCGACCGATGGTGCTTCTGGATGGCTGGCGATGACTTTAATCCCGGTGATTTACGGAAGTCTGCGGTCCTTCGTGATGTAACGCAAGCGGTGCAGAAAATGCGTGCAGAGAGCAAGAAAGCACCGACACGAGAACAGGCCGCGACTCCACACCGCTTTACAGAGATCCGGCAGTTCGAGAAAAACTACTTGGCCATTCCTTCGCATGTCTCAGAAAACCGTCGGTATTTCCTTGCCCAGCGTTTCGATCCCGAAGTGATCTGCGGTAATGCGAATTTCCAAGTGGAAGACCCCGACGGTTTGCAGTTCGCGTTGATCTCGTCGTCCATATTCATTACCTGGCAGCGTGCCGTTGGCGGGCGTATCAAGTCAGATCTGCGGTTTGCGAATACCCTGACGTGGAACACCTTTCCCACCCCGGAGCTGACCGACAAGCAGCGCAGCGCCATCATCACCGGAGGACAGAAGGTGCTCGGTGCCCGCGCGCTCCACCCTGATCGCTCATTAGCCGATCACTACAACCCACTCGCGATGAGCCCTGAGCTGCTAAGCGCACACCGCGCCCTAGACAAGGCTGTGGACACAGCCTTCGGTGCACCTCGAGTACTGAAGAATGAGAGGGAGCGTCTCGAAGTGCTCTTCGCCCGCTACGCCGAAATGACCGAATAGCAGCACTCCTGTTCAGGTAAAAAGTGTGTCCAAGTGATGTGACGTCATGGGCGTGGGAGACAGATGCAATGAACCTCACCCAGACACCTGTGCTCGGGAGGCATAATGGGAGCGGGCTGATGCCTACCCTGCCAATGATTGGATCCAGGGGACCTCTCCGTCCTGGCAGCAGTCCAAGTAAAGGGAGACAGCCACCCATCCCACCAAGCTGACCCTGTGGCTAGGACAAGCACGAGAGCACAGAGTAACCCGGCAAAGAAATAAAGAAATCTACAAAAGAAGACCCCCTACCCTAACGGGGGCACCGTACTATTGCTTATGGCCTGTCACCCTTTCCTCTACGCCCAGTGGGAAGCTCAATTCCAGCCTTTTCCAAAGCACGTTGCACCGTCCTGTTCGATACGTTGAACTCTTGGGCAGCATCACTCACTAGAGGGTAAGAATCAGTCTGTTCGTATACCCGGTCGAAGTATGCCGCTATTTCATAGGCCTTGCTACGTCCACCGGCGGCTCTACGTTTATTCGCTCTTGCGAGTTTCTGCGAAAGATCCTTCACGTACGCACTATCTGGGTCTTTCCATCGTTCGGCGGCTTTCTTGCCACCTCTGCGCCCGAGGGTGGCGAGGGCTTTGCGCTCCGAGCTGCTCATCTTATAACCGGTCGCGGGGCCTTCTGTGGCGCCAGCATCGCTGGAACGTTTGTTGCTGGACACGTAGCCGCGGACGCGGCGAGCCAGAGAGCGCAGATCCTTCATTGGGGGTTCTTCTCGGGCGCGTCCGTCGGCGCCGACGGAGTGGGCGACCTCGTAGGCCTGGCGGTAGGCGTCGATGATTGCATCGTCGGTCATCTTCTTCCCGGCCCGGTGGAGTTTTCCCCCGGTCTTCAGCGCATGTCGGAAGGCCGTGACGTCGCGTTGAGCGCGGCCCGGGGACTGCCAGACCACCCGCACCCCGTCGATGACATCTGGGTCGGCTGCGGCGAAAGCATCGCTGAGATCGTCGTCTTCGAGCCCGGCGAGGACGTCGCGGGCCTGGCGGGCGCGTTCGGTGTTGGTCCGGGCGGCGTTGATCAGCTCCCGGCCGCTGGAAAACCGCTGCGTGTGTTTGCGGTCGTCAACGCCTTTGTCTTCTATCGTGGCCACCGTTTCTCCCTGGAGCATCCATAATCCTGCTGAGAGCAGGCGCATGTGAAACACCTCGTGGTGCTGGGCGTACCAGCAATATGCCCCCAGATTATCCCCCGTGTAGATCGGGTTACGCGACCAGCCGTGGGCGAAGTTCTTATCCGCCTCGAAATAGCCCTGCAGCTCCGCATGCAGGGCCTCCAGCAGCGCCCACGGCTTCGAGGAGGTTCCCTGGGTGCGGTAGACGGGGTCTATGTACCAAATGAGCTGGGATTTGCCGGATTCCGGGTTGATCCCGATCCAGTTCGGCCCGAGGTTAAAGTGGGCCAGCTTAGCGACCTTATCGGCGACATCCAGGCTTAGATCCGAGGGCCGACCACCGGGGGCGCCGACGTGGTCGACGTCGATGACGATGACCGCGGCAAAACTCGGGTTGGTGAAGTGGATGTATTCCGCCAGGTGCGCGCGTTCCCGCGGCCACACCAGGGGTGTGCGCCGGCCGTGTTTGTCGCGGGTAGTGGACCAGGCTTTGGTGATCGAGGACCGGTCACGCGCGCAGTGCAGACTATCTCTGCCGAGGTGATCGAGCAGGATCTCAGCGTCGTGATGGCACCAGCCCCGATCAGAAAGTTCACCGGTGGTGTGGGTGACCATCTGGGCGTTAAACCAGGCCTCGAGCTGGCCGCGGTAGTCCGCCTCGGTGGTGTACCGGCGAGTGCCTGACCACAGCGACGGGGCGGGATCGTCTGATGTGACCGGCACGTAGACAGGCGCAGTGTCGTGATGACACTCCCGCTGCAATAATGTTGCCGGCGTGCGGGGAGTTGCTATGCTGTTGATTACAGCTCACCTCGAAATTGGCTCTAAAACTTCTTCGATGTGAGAGCAAGAGATCTGGCAGGATCGACTTGCACCCAAGAAGGTCCCGGTCGCACCCGGGGCCTTCTTCATTTCCAGTTGTTGCCTCCCAGTATGTCTTGTCTCTGGAGGCTGTGCGGGTTGTGACGCGCCGTAAAAGCACTTTGCCCGCAGCGGCGTGCTTACCCTGCCCCTTCTACCCTGGCGGTAGGCCGTTCCCCCGAGAGGGTGATCATCGTGCGTCTCGTCGGTGCCCGCGAGCATCAGATCGCTGCCCGTATCCAAGACGGTGGCGTGGGGCAGCTGCCTCCCACACCTGTGATCGGCCGAGATGAAGAAAACTACTCTGAGCAGGACAGACTAAGAAACTAAAATCATTTCAGCGCTACCAAGTTTACAATATATATAGAGATCTGGAAGGAAAAGAGAAGTTATTTATGAAGGTTGAGTTCAGTTTTGAATCCGGACTAACGACACCTAAAAATGCCGAGAAGTTCGAGAAGATTTGGGCGCAATTCATTAACAAGGTCCAGGATGATTATCAGATCGACCTGGATAATCAAGAAATGCTTCGTGCCCATATCGCCGAACATCATGGCCATGTTCTTAACCTGATGGATATTTTCTGGAAAAGCGCACTGGACGCCGTCAATTGGGGGTCGGAAATCCTTCACGAACATCTCGAAGAAGGCTCAGAAGATGATGCCCGCGCCACGCTATTTACGACCTTGACAGGTCTTGGCAGCCGGGCCTTGCTCGCCTTTAGCGAAGTATCCTGGCTGCTACGAGGCGGTTACCCGCACGGGGCTTTTACCCGCGTTCGCTCTCTCCACGAACTTTTTATTGTCGCGGCAATCCTCTCGGAATATGGTTCTCCTGAGTCAGAACATCCCGACCTTGTGGATCGCTATCGTCGTCATCATGAAGTCTTCGCCAACACAACTGCTAGAGATCTGATCGCCACCGACGTCCCGGGTATCACCGACACCCTTAACGACGGTGTCCTTGACAAGCTCGATACCCGGAAGAAGGAGCTCATTGCTACCTACGGCAAGAAATTTGCAACGACCTGGGGCTGGGCTGCACCTTTGTTTCCCAATGAGTTCCCCTCATTTATAGGTTTGAACAGGCTGGTCATGCCCAGCTTGACCGCCTACTACGGAATCGCGAGCGAGCATGTACATGCAAGCTCTGCCGGCTTAATTGATGCCGGAGAACCGGACGAGGCAGGGGCGATGGGGTTCAATGGCGGACCGAGCACTGAGGATCTCGGTTTTCCGGCCATCCTCGCAGCCACATTCCTGCTTGCTGTGGTGGGCGCCATTGTCCCAGTAGAGATTCATGACCCGAAAACGGGCAAAAAGATCGACACCGGCCGCCGCATGCTCGAGGTCCTAGCTCGGCTCCACCAAGAAATTCTCAATGCTTGGGACAAGAAACCAGCAGAAAGTGACTCAGGTGATGCTGAATCAGCCGAGGAGGGTTCATAACAGTGGTCTCAACAGTGCATTTCTTTATCCCGCTTGGACGAGCGCTCCGCGTGCCTGACGGCTTTACTAGGACCAAATATCCCACTGGGCAAGATGAGCCAGAACAAGGCGTACCCGTTCCGATGTCCGACAGTGCGCATTTTGTCTTCCACCAGTTGGTTCTTAAAGGGTCCCCGCACCTGCCGATGGAAGCTGGCTTCACCGTCGCCGCTAAAAGGACACACACCCGGCCCCGAGAAGAAGGGCCTCCTGGCATTTTGCGCACCGCTCATCAGACGGTGGTGGAAGCCATGGTGGAGTTAGATTACGCATCCTTGGTTCCTACGCAGCACCGAAGTGATGAGGGTCCCGACGAAACCACCCTGGCCTTCGACTATGCGGTTGCAGAGCTGAATGTCCTGCTACGTGCGATCGCACTGGCTGTGGAGGAACCACTCCGGCTCGTGACAAGGGAATCGATCCCGCCGATGATTCCGATTGCCACCTCTGACACGAAACCCTGGGAGATGATCGGTAAGACTGATCTACCGGACGTGAAAGCCTTAAGTGTATTCAATGTCAATTGGAATATTCCTATCGCACCTGGCGAGGGTGAAGATCACGAACAGCTAGACGCCTGGATCGATGCTGCCCTAGTCAATCTTTCTGCGGCCGGACCATTCATGAGCTACCGGGATTTTCTTCGGGAAGCTGATGTGAGTTTCTTCCGGGAAGGAAACTACCGGATCGCAGTCATCTTATATGCCTCTGCCTGCGAGGCTTTATTCGATGAGCTGCTGCAACATAACCTCTGGGAGAAAAACCTGCGCCCAGAGGAGGCGGCAAAGACATTTTCAAAAGGGAAAAAAGGGAGAGAAAGACCTCGAGGGATCGTCGATCTCGTAAAGAACGAACTCGGAAAATTCTACTCCACCCCAGGATGGGGACATGACACACCTGGTGTCATTGATAAGTGGATCGCTGACGTCGCTGACCTTCGAAATCGAGCTATTCACGATGGGTACATGCCCACCTCCGACGAAGTGCGAGAATGTGTGGCAACTGTCACTGATCTAGTGAAGTTCCTATCTGACCAGGTCTTTAACAGCAGGCAAAATCAGCCTGTCACTGCGCTGGCTCTTCTCGGCCAGTCGGGTCTTGAGTCACGAGGTGGGTGGGATGAACAGTTTTCTAGCTACGAAACCAATCTGGAAGATGTGAATTTTCGCCTCCGAGTTTTCCGAAGGTGGGGAAATGCCCTATCGTACTTCCGGGCTGGCGACCGTAAAAAACCTGCTCCTGCGATCGAACAGGCGATCTGCTACATGGTCATCTACCCCCAGGGCAAGACCGAATTCTTTCTTATAGATCATAACGGTGTCATGGCGCAGCCGATCCCCCGCGAAGAAATCATTGTGTCCACCGCGGTCGAAGAAAGTCTCCGGCGCTTTGAGGATGTTGATGACCTAATCCCTAGAGTGATTAATTTTTCCCACGAGGACCTCAACCTTTCACAAGAGCCGAAGTGGGAGTACTACATCTACGATGTACTCCCTGGCCATGAGGTTGTCTTCTCCCCACTCAAGCCCAATATTGACGGCGACACATACTAGTATGCGTTAATTCCTGCTTCGAAAAGTCAATTCCTGGGATCATAAGGTTTACGGTTCACACGAGAAATATGATTTGACGATTAGTAGGCTGCGTCGTCCTTTTCGGCCCGTTAGAAAATGTTTGCGGGAATTTCCCTGCCGGTGTCACTGCTACGCGGTAGCGTTATTTTTAGCGCCATCGACCCCCACGTCTGCGATATCCCGGAAGGAGGGAAGCGGACATGACCGACACGTCCCCGAGACCACCTGTCGTGCACCGTGGGTATAAACTGCGCTTGGATCCCAACCTTGCTCAGCTAGAGGTGCTGCGACAGCAGGTGGGGACGGCTCGTGTCGCCTACAACATGATGTGCGCCTATACCCACGACATCCAGGCCGCACGGGATGGACGATGGAAAGAGCTCGTCAGCACTGGTGTTAATTTCTCGGTTGCGTGGGACCAGGTAAAGAAAGAAGCCAAGGCTAATTTTGCCCTGCAATATCCCGGTTACCAGCAGTTTTCCAAGATTCTCACCCAGCAGGTGGCCCGTCATCGCCACGCTGCTGCAGCTATCGAAGCGGGGGCGGATCCCGCCGCTGTCTGGGGTGAGGAGGAACGGTATGCCACCCCCTGGTTGCACACCGCGCACCGGCGGGTGCTGGTCTCTGGGCTGCAAATGTGTGGAAATTCCCTCTCCAATTGGCTGACGTCTCAGTCAGGAAAACGTAAAGGCCCAGCGATGGGGCCGCCACAGTTTAAAAGAAAACACCATTCGCGCGAGTCATTTACTATCCCCGCCCCTGAGGCGATGGGCCCGAAAGGCTTCGCGACCTACAAGCGTGGCGAAGCACGGTCGGGGGAGATTACCGACTACCGGCACGTCCGTCTGTCACATATGGGTACTTTCCGGACAGTCGATAGCACAAAACGCCTGGTAAGGGCACTGCGACAGGGCGGAAAGATAAAATCTTACACCGTCTCTCGCGCCGCCGACCGATGGTATGTCTCCTTCCTGGTGGAACGCCCCGCCCCGCAGAATCCACCGCACCCCACCCGCCGCCAGCAGGCCGCTGGCGCTGTCGGTCTCGACTTCGGTGTCAGCCGACCGGTTACCCTCTCCACCGGGGAGAGCATCCCCAACCCCCGTCACTTGGCCCGGGCGGAGAAGAAGATCAAGCGCACCCAGCGCAAGCTGGCCCGCACCCAGAAAGGATCCAACAGGAGAAGAAAACTTGCTCAGCGTCTGGCCCGCCACCACCACACGGTCGCGCTCCGACGTCACGGATTTCTCCACGAGGTGACCACCGCCCTAGCGGGTGGGTTCGCCGCGATTGGGGTCGAAGACCTCAACGTGGCGGGTATGACCTCCTCGGCGCGCGGCACTGTGGACAACCCGGGTAAGAATGTGAAGCAGAAGGCGGGCCTCAACCGGGCCATCCTGGATGTCTCGCCCGGGGAGTTTCGTCGCCAGCTCGACTACAAGTGCACCGAACGCGGCGTCGCCCTTATTGCGGTCGACCAGTTTTTCCCGTCGTCGCAAATCTGCTCAGCGTGTGGCTCGAAAACCAAAATGCCACTAGCCAAGCGAGTCTACGACTGCCAGCAGTGCGGGATACTGATCGACCGAGACGTCAACGCCGCGATCAACGTCCTGCGCGAGGCAGCTCGTCTAGCGCAGTTCAGCCTTGGCGATAGCTCCGCCCCGGAGGGGGCAGAGGGTAAATGGCCGTGGACACCCACAGCACACCGCACCCGGCCAGGTGTCGGGGACGGAGCAGGGGTAGAAGCGGCAAGGCCCGCGTGGTCACAGCAGTCGAGTAATCGGCTGCTCGTCCCTTATAACGTGCGGATACAAAGCGAGCAGAAACACCCGTTACAGGTCAGATAAACGCTGGTCGTAAAGGGTTCTCTCCCCGCATACAGGGACGATCCCTGACCGCCGCCCTTACGGGGTCCGAACACGAAGTTCTCTCCCCGCATACAGGGAGGCGACCTGAGTCAAAGACGCTGACGGTGAACAGACCTGCGTTCTCTCTCCACACGCAGAGATAATCTCGACACTATGGGGGATGTCAGACAGATACCGAGGTTATCTCCCTGGGGCGGGACAGCACGGCAGAACTTTTCTTAGACACGGAACGCGCCAACCAGTAATACTGTTTTACAGTTGCTGTATAGCCGTAAATACAGTTGCCCTGTTCAAAGGGTTAAGTAGGTTATCTGTATGTACAGAAGCCGTACATACAGTAGCGGACTGCGTTCTGTGCAAGCCGGACGGCGCCAGCTAGATTCTCACCCTTTAGTATCTGTTGCGCTTCACAAGCACAGCCGTCGAGGCTGCCGGTATAGGACGCTCAGAGCCACGAAGGGCACCGCGATCGCCCCACCCGGACCCCGAGCCCGCCAGGAACAGGCTCCGGAGGGAAGACCCGTGCCAAGCACCCGCTTACTGCAGGAGCTTTCACTAACTAATCCGCCGCACACTCGTTACGTCCGTGTCATTGCGACAGCCCACCAAAGCGAGGAGAGCGACGGTGGGAAACGCCCCGCACAAAGAGCTGGCTGACTACCCCGACACCCCGTCGCAGACCTCTCTAGCAAAACTAAGACATCACGCCTATTCCTACAGCTACTGTACATACAGTTAAGCTTTTTATCTCTTTTACCAGCATAAACGTATTTACGGTTATACAGCTACTGTATAGCTGTATAATGAAAAGCATGCGTCACCGACAAGGAGTATCCACGTGATTATCAGTGTCATCAATGCCAAAGGCGGGGTAGGAAAAACCACCACCGCCATCTACCTCGCCTCTGTGCTGGCTTCCCGCGGCCACCAGATCCGGTTTCTCGACATGGACCGTCAAGGCTCCGCCATGGAGTGGTTCGAACGCGCCGAGGATAACGGCACACCGCTGGCCTTCCCCGTGGAAGTCACGATCCCGCGGCAACTTAGCCGGATCGCACGACAGGACCACAACGATCAGATCATCATCATCGACACCCCACCCGGGGACACCGATGCGATTGATGCCGTCATCGAGGTCTCTGACTTCGTGCTCGTCCCCACCCGTTCGCGCAGCGCGGATATGACCCGTGTCTGGGAAATCCTGCCACTGCTGCAGGACCGCCCGCATGCTGTGCTACTGACGTTTGTGCGTGCCGGCACCACGTCGCTGACCGACGCGCTGACCGCACTCAAAGACAACGATGCTTCGTTCCTGGAGGCGTATATCCCGCTGCGGGAGTCCATCGGTAACTCCTATGGCTACGCACCCACCCACTTCGACGGCTACGAGGCCGTCACCGACGAAATCCTGGAGGCATTGAAATAATGGCTGTCAAAAAACCCAACGACATGGCACCCCGCCCGGCACAGAAGACGCCGACCACCGCAGGCGATGTATTCCACAGCAACCGCCAGTCGGACTACACCACCAAATTCACCGTGCAGCTCGACACCGAGCTGCACCGCAAACTCAAACTCGCCGCCGCCCTAGAAGAGCGCACCATGCGCGAAATCACCGAAGACGCCCTGGCCCACTACCTCAATACCACTAAATCCGCTCGCCCATAAATACAGCAACCGTAAATACAGCAGTCTGTTTATATCCTTTTACCAGTAGAGCTGTATAACCGTATATGCGGCTACCGCAAATACAGCTTCGGAGCGCCTCACGTACCATTTCCTCGAATGAGGGCATAAGACACAGGGGTGCACGACCTGGTTTACTGCCTGGGGCACCCTTGTTCTTTTTGCCGGACCGGGCCCTGCACCGATCCGGCTGATCCTGGCTAAAGTCGCTGCAGAGCAGGCGACTGCAGTCGTAGATCAGTGATGCAGGTAATCGCGTCTGCCCCGGTGCTAAAGGGCGCCGAGCCGGTGAACTCGCCTTGGGTGATCGTGATGATCCCGGAGATATCTCTCGGCAACCAATAGCCGATGAACCCGTTGTCGAAGGTCGTGGTGGTCTCGTCGACCAGCACCGCGCCGGTGTCGTCTTCTGTGATGGTGACCTCGATGCGGGCGTTGCGCATCTCGCCTACACACGTGGTCAGGCTGTGATAGGTGCAGTCATGGGTGTGGGTGACAAACGGCGCCACAGAAATGTAGGCGACATCCTCGGGCAGATCCATAGAGATCTCTTCGTCCGGGGTGCTCAGTACGAGCTGATCGGAGTACACAATCGCCGACAGGTCCTCCGGGCGGACATTGGCGGGCAGCACATCCAGGTGATCGATGATGCCGGCGACGTCGCGGCCGGTCAGGTCTGCTGCGGCCAATAACCCCACTTCGTCGGGGGCGGTGACGGTGGGGGAGGGGGTGGCGGTGCACCCGGCTAGGGCGAGGGCGGAGACGGCGAGCAGGGCAGAAAATCGATGCACGGCAGATCCTTTACTCACGTTTAAATGATCACACATAAATATTAGCGCATGTATCGGTTGCGGGCTGCGGCAGGGCTGGTCTCGGGGTAGTGGGCACGCACCCCGGAGGCCGAGACTCCGGGCCGATAGCAACGATGTTTTCGGTGTTTTTCCAAAGCTTGGACGCTTGCCCATCTTCCGCACGGGCCCCGGCGGGGCTACCGCGGTCGCTGCTTTGATGGCACCCCACGTCTCACGAGACCACCTCGCGGCTTGCGGTATCTCCCCGCAGCACACGGCGCTGGATAAGAACTCCCCGCAGACGGGTTGTATCCAGTGCTTTTCCTGGTTTCCTCGGCGAGGACGACGCTGGCCGAGGTTGCCCGACCACCCCCAATACCGCTGGCGACGCCTGCAGCCAGGACAGCGACACCACCCGCAGGGTGCACGCTCCACGGGGAGCAAGGAGTGACACGTGAGGTCGCGGCGCCACGATCTACAGGCCCACAAGGGGTGGGAGCAGCCTCGTGAGCATCGGCGCTCACCCCTCGCGTCCGAGTACGGTGTCACGTCGGATTAGCGGGCATGATGTGTCCGAAGTGCCGTGTATTCCGTCCTGGCGACCGCCTGATCCCCCGAGGCCAGCTAGCCCCCGGCACTACACGGAATTATGCGCCGTCAAATGTCATACGATATGGGAAAAGCACCGCGCGGGAGGTACTCATGGCAGTGCTTTTCTTTTATCCTCATATAAACCAGTGCAATTGCCCTTACCCTCGCTTTTGAGGAGACATTCGCCATTAAGGACGGTATGGGCAGAAAGCACGATTAAATTAAGGAGACTATGGATATGGCGCGACAGCAAATCACCCAGTACTTCGACGATCTCGACGACTCACCGTTACAAGAAGACGAGGTGAACATCATCCGTTTCAGTGTTGAGGGAACTGATTATGTTCTGGACCTCTCGGAAGACAACGCCCGGGCTTTTCATGAGGCGCTCGAGCCTTTTATCACCGCCGCTCGCGAAGACGCCAAGGATGTGTTGCAGAAAACCGACCCCGCGGACATCCGTACGTGGGCTCAGAACAAAGGCATGGACGTGGCCAGCCGTGGCAAAATTCCTCACGCCATCCTGCAGGCCTATCGCGACGCCCATTCCTAAAATGGACGGGGCATGGTCGGCATGCGCGACAGTTCCGGTCACGAGAATAATCGACCAATGGGGGCGTGTCTGGCAGTTTCCCTAGTCAGGCATTCCTTAGACGCGGCTTTCTGCCCAGCTACATTCACTGTCCAGTGTGACACCGCGTTATAGGGCAAGCTCACACTGACCGCTCCACCCGCCGTACTGTGTGAGCTCTTGGGGGTTGAAAGCCTCGGCAAACCGGCTCTTCAGGTTTCAGGGTGCGTACCCAGTGAGCGCGCCACAAAGTTCCCTTATTTCCTCAAAAGAATTTTCCTTATTTGAGTAAATAAGATTACCTGCCCTGTGTGTCTAGGAACTCCGTCAAGCATTCCTCCACAATCGAGCGCATGGAGCGCTCCTCGAGCGTGGACATCAGCTTGAGTCGCTTGTGCAGATCAGCGTCGACGTCGATAGAGAGCTTTTTCGTCGGCACGTTGACGAAGATGTCTTCGACGTGGGCTGCGTCGGCGACAGGCTTTTTGGGGGCGAAGCGGTTTTCTTTACTCATGAGATGGCCTCCAGGATTTCTCGGGCTACCGAGCCGTAGCCCTCATCGGTGGTGGGGGTGGCACCAAAGCTGGCGCGAATGCTCTCCCGGATCGGGATGCGTGAGCGAAAGACGCCGATGTCGTTCGCTTCTAGGGCGGCCACGGCCTCATCGAGGCTTTTGGTGCCCAGACGTGCGGAAGTAATCAGCACACCGTGGGGAAGGTGATCGACAGTCGGCAAGGTCTCCCATACGCGGTCGACCTCGATCAGTGAGGTCTGTGTCGGAATGAGCACAAAGTCAGAGACCTTGATGGCCGCATCAATCGAGCGCGTATCACCCGGCGGAGTGTCCAAAATGGTGACAGCATTCTGGCCGGCGCGGGTGATCGTTTTGTCGAGGCGACCGACGTTGGAGACCTCCACGGGAAAGGGCAGCGGGTCGTCGGCACTTTCCGCGAGATCAGCCCACCGACTGGCCGAGCCTTGCTGGTCGAGGTCGATGACGGTGACAGGTTTGCCCTCGGCGGCAAACGCGCAGCCGAGGTAGATGGCGGTCGTGGTTTTTCCGACCCCGCCTTTGGCGTTGATGACGCCGATGATCATGACGGCTCTCCTGACAGCAAAAATGTGGATACCTACAAATAAGGGATGTGGTAATAAGGTTAGCGGGATTGTGGGAAAGAGTAAAACAACAAAGGTGGATCCCCAGGTACAAGGGCTGCCGAGCGCCTCTTTTACGAAAGTGTCTTACTCGGGGGGTGCTGTTGCAAAGTTGGGGCAGTAGGAAGAGCGACGTGAAATAATCACAGCC